>NZ_NEHH01000027.1:0-719 GCF_002112305.1 Pseudomonas sp. R45(2017)
GTGTGGTGTTCTTCGGCCTTGAATTCCGTGTAGCTGTTCTTTTCCACGACGTCGTGGCGTTCGTTGCCGACGCGGATTTTCTGGTCGTGTTCGATGTTTTCGTCCCAGTCGCGCTGGGCGTGCAGGAAGATCTGTTCCTGGCCTTTCTTGTCTTCGATGCGCAGTTCGTTGAAGCCGCCGCCGCCCATGGAGCTCAGGGTCTTGAAGGTGGTGCGCGTCTTGTTCGCCGGCAGGGCGTAGGGGACGGTGTTTTCCTTGTGGTACAGGCAGCCGCTGATCAGCGGCTGGTCGGGGTCGCCTTCGAGGAAGGTGACCAGCACTTCCATGCCGATGCGCGGGATCGCGATGCCGCCGTACTGGGCGCCGGCCCAGGCGGAGGACACGCGCAGCCAGCAGCTGGTCTTGTCGTCGGCGAGGCCGTCGCGGTCCCAGTGGAACTGGACTTTCACGCGGCCGTATTCGTCGCAGTGGATTTCTTCGCCTTTCGGCCCGGTGACCACGGCGCTCTGGCTGCCGAGGATGCGCGGTTTCGGGTGGCGCAGGGGCGGGCGGTTCGGCACGTCCCACGGGGTGGCCTGGAAGCGGTTGCGGTAACCCTGATGGAAATCGTCTTTGAGCGCGGTGGTGTCACTGGTCACCGACTCTTCCAGCACCTGCGGCTGTTTGCCTTCGTGGTGGACTTCGGTGAGCAGCCACAGGTCGTTCCACTTGGCTTTCGG